>NZ_CAWPSZ010000049.1:0-206 GCF_963890955.1 Pseudomonas sp. MF6747 | reverse complement strand
AAAAAAAAAAAAAAAAAAGTAGCTAAACCACATATCAGATATTAAGTAGAGACATAAGCTACGTAATCTACCGCCCTGTCGTTCACACACGCTCGCACATTGATAGTGAATGACAAAGTTGTCTAATGTTATGACGACTCGTAACCACGCAGAGATACTATACTGGCGGTCGTCTGCATCCGTCAGTACTAACTTATTCATCTCAT
>NZ_CAWPSZ010000048.1:0-235 GCF_963890955.1 Pseudomonas sp. MF6747 | reverse complement strand
AAAAAAAAAAAAAAAAAAAACTCAGCAGGGTCTTATGCATTCTCATTATGTGACGCTCCCAATCATGAAATGGATTACGGCAGTCAAAAGGCATCCTGCCTTGTCCACGTCCCATCAGGCTTGTGTAATCAGCCCGTTGTTTTTAGGGGTAGCTATAGCTGTAGCGCCCTGCTCTATCGGCAAAATCAGTCGTTCAGGCATTGCGCCGTGCCATTTTTTTGCACACACGTAATAC
>NZ_CAWPSZ010000047.1:0-508 GCF_963890955.1 Pseudomonas sp. MF6747 | reverse complement strand
GGGCAACAGCACAGCAATACATCTCTATCTGATGCACAGCGTTCTAAATGTGGGAGCGGGCTTGCTCGCGAAGGCGGTGGGTCAGTTAGCTCATGTGTAGCTGACACACCGCCTTCGCGAGCAAGCCCGCTCCCACAAGTTGACCGAGTTGAGCTGCTAGCACCGCAGTGCTTGGCTTTTCTGTGGGAGCTGGCTTGCCTGCGATGCAGGCACCTCGGTACATCAGGCAAACCCAGTTGATGCCATCGCAGGCAAGCCAGCTCCCACCTTTGATTGAGTTCAGCTTCCAAGATCAGGTCGGCTGTCAGGCCGCCTCGCGTCCGCTTTTGATCTAACCACTCAGGTCGGCTACTAGGCCGCCGTGCTGTAGATCTTGATCTTGATCTTGATCTTGATCTTAGGCGCCCCGTTAAACCACGCTGGCCGAACGCAGGCTTGAATCCGTGGGTAACCCGGCAGGACGCCGGGTTAGCCGTGTTGGGCCATGGATGGCCCGTCACGGCGGCCC
>NZ_CAWPSZ010000046.1:0-549 GCF_963890955.1 Pseudomonas sp. MF6747 | reverse complement strand
GACGGACAAAAAAAGACGGTCATAGTTATTCTCCAATTACCAAAAGACGATAGATGCGTGTGGTGTCGTCATTGGAATACACATAGCCGGACGCGCCGCTAAGGCTTAAGCCTTCGACGCTGCAGGATAGTGAAGTCGCGCCAATGCCGTTGCCAATGCTAATTACCGATTGCATGACTCGCACAGGAAAGGAGGTAGGGAATGTAAGATTCCACCCAACCGCAGCGCCCGCAACGTGCTTAACGGAAAATTCGCACCACTGCATAATCTGCCCATTCAGAAGCCGCCCCCAACCATTCTTGGCAGAGGACTTCATCAGCGCTTTGATTCGACCTGCTTCGCCACCGTCAACCCTAAAAACGAGGTCGGAGCTACCGACGGATACGCCCCCCTCCGCAAACATCCCTGTATCGCCGTCTTCGTCGAACGAATATCCCGCCAATGCGGATGAGTTGCCCGCATCAGGCGCGCCCTTTGGCGCCCGAATTTGGCGGAGGGACTGCACCGCTCCGCCTGCATGCTTGCGCAACAGAACATCGCCGTTCGACA